>NZ_JAAQWX010000030.1:0-2400 GCF_012985745.1 Pseudomonas sp. WS 5078
GTAGCTGTGGTCACGGCCGTCCGCATCGTGGAACACCAGGCCCTTGCCGTGCAGGTCAAAGCGGGTGGTGAACTCGGTGATCCAGCGCGCACCCAGGGCGCCTTGGTCGTATGCGCTCAGGCGCGAGTAGTAGGTGCGTGTCCAGTCAATCGGGAACGGGCCGGGCAAGCTGAAGTCGGTGTGACTGAATGTCTCTGACCCCACGGCAAAGCTGATGCTGTTACCTGTGATAGGGCAAACAACGTTTTTCTTGCAGTTGGGGGTGCCTACGGCTGGAACCTGTTTTTCAACAGATTCAATCTGACCCTGCGCAGCCGTTTTCTTGGCTTTGTTAGTCTCATTGGGTTTTACGCTCGTGCCTTGACCGGGTTCATTGCGCTTGCGCCACAAAGCCGTGGCGCTGGACAGGATCAACAACAACCAGCCAATCGAGCACTCAACGTCTTCGGCGCTGAGCGCGCTCAGTTGCGTGCGCAGCTCTGGCCCCATCGCCCGCAGTTGAGCGGTGTGGGCGGTGACGGAGCGTTTGATGTCGTCGGACAGCAGGTGCTGCGAGGCGCTGTTGGCCATGCCTTTGCCAGCGGCTTTGTAGGCGCTGAACAAGCCGCCGAAGATATTGCGGATAGCCGCTTTGGGGTCATGCAGCAACTGGTCGCCCGCCGCACTGATTTGCGCACTCGCTGCATCCAGATCCCCAGCGGCATCGAGGGTGCCGTTGACGGCGGCTTCCAGCCCCTTTGCGATTTCGTTGAGCATGTCTTCGCTGAGCTTGCCGGCGTCGGCGAGGATTTGCGGCAGCTTGGCCTGGGCTTGCTCGACGAAGTCATCGAGGCTGCCGACAATGGACGCGTTCAGGTGGCCCACCAGGATCTCGATGACTGACGCGCTGAGCATCAGCTTGGTGGTCGAGCGCATTTCCTGACGTACCAAGTGCAGGGTTGGACGCAAGGTCATGCGCGCAGCCGCCATGGCCGGGGGCAGCGGCAAGACGCCGATCAGGTTGATCGCCAGGCTCCCCCACAGCAGCAGGTCGCGTTTTTCAGTTTTGGTCAGCGTGACGACATCGCCCAACGCATCTACCAGCGCCATGATGTTACCGACCACGGGCAAGGCCCCGGCCACGCCCTGGATCCGTTCGAGGGTGACGACACCACCACTCATTTCCTGCAACCAGGCATCGAACACTGCAGCGCCACTGGCCACGTCTTTGACATCAATGGCACTGATCGGAACGATGGCGACCTGTGGGCCGCGTTTTTCTACAGCCGTATTTTCAGGGGTCATGAGAGCATCTCACCCGCCAGCAGGCCGACTGCCAAAAAGGCCCGTTCACTGACCAGCCCCAGATCAAAATCGAACGGCCTGTTCAAGGCTGCGCAGCCCTTGAAGGCCAGTACCTGAAAGTCCGCTCCCGCAAGGGTTAGCGTGAAATGGGGCTGATGCGCCGGTGAAAACATCCCTGATTCCTCATGCAGTGCTGCACGCTTGCGTCGCAAAAAAGTGGACGACGAAAACATAAAATTCTGGGGGCAAACCTGCGCACCGATCCTCAAGGGGGCCGGCGCGCAGAAACACTCAGCCAGCCTTAGCCAGCGATCGGCGTGCGCCAGTCATCGGAACCGGAAGTGCCCGACACTTCGTGAGTCCAGGTGATTTTGCGGTAGGTGAACTCCACGTCTTCCAGGTGCGTGAAGTGCGAATTCGACGGGTCCTGGCAGTTGTGCATGTAGTCTTTGATGTCGACGATGATTGCGTCTTCAAGTTTGGTGGTGAAGTAATGCTCTTGCGTACCGGCAGCCGAGGTGCGGAACCAATGGATTTCGATCTCCGTCAGGCGCTCGCCTGAAGTCAGTGCTGCCAACAGCAATGGCGACGATTTGTCGAAGACCTTGGTGATTTTCACGGGTTTGTGAACGCGCTGGCCGGTCGGTTGGCCTGATTGCGGGTCACGAGGAATAATCACTTCGTGACTAAAACCCTGAACCATGACTTGGTCTTCATGACCTTCCTGGTAGGTATTACCTACCGAATCTGCGGTGAATGCACCGGCAGTAATCAGGCCCTGTTTGGTGCCGGTGATGGACATGTAAGCTGGCGTCGCCATTGATGCTCTCCTTGCTGAAAAATAAGGACTTGAAAGGCCTAAATGCCGGTCAAGTGCTGAATGGAGTAACCAAAGTTCATGCCAACTTTTATCAAGCCATTTAAAAACAAGGAGTTACATCAAGTAAGGAATTTAGCTGGTTATTTTTTAAACAAAAACCCCTGAAAAGTGCGCAAGAAGTTGCGCAGTACTGTGCAACTTCTTGCGCACTCGTCTACAGATCACGGTTTATATGTCATGTGGCAATGTATCCACACGGTTATCCACATTTGAGTGCGCAACTTCTTGCGCAGTTG
>NZ_JAAQWX010000031.1:0-1873 GCF_012985745.1 Pseudomonas sp. WS 5078
ATCCGTTTCGGGTGATCAAATGCCAATTTGGGTACGTGAAAGTGCGCTTTCGTGGGCTGATGAAAAACACGGCTCAGTTGACCACATTGTTCGCCCTGTCGAACCTGTGGATGGCTCGAAAACAACTAATGGGTATGGGCGAGTTGCGCGCTTAACATGGAAAACCGGGCGAAAAACGCCCTCGATTAACACTGCATCAGGTCGTTTTGAGCAAATAGCGCTGCGTGCCGTGCAAATTACGACTTGCCGCCGCCGCGCAGCAAGTTGATCGGAGCATCCCTAGGAGTGGATACTCCCTGATCTATATCTACTTTTGTTGGCGGGTAGTGGGGTAAGCCAAGAATTTCACCATTATTCATCTTAGGGTATACGCCATTAACTGCCCCTGAATGATCATAAGTTTCTTCCCATACTCGCACTTGACCAGTAGCAGGCCGAGCTGCTCTGGCCGGTGCTTCTTTATCGCAACACCGTCACCACTGAAAACACCAAAACAGTGAAAATTTATATTTCATTTAGATAACAAAATACTACGCGACCTCTCCAGCACTGAACGCAATATTGCTTGTGTTTCTTCCGAAACACCCAAATCACTCATAAGATCTACCGAGCGAAACATGGCATCAAAAATTAAAGATATTTTTCCTTTTTCATCCGCCCCCTTAAACTCATCATGAGGGATATTTAACCTAAACTCTAAAAGTTTTTTATTTCTTGATTTTTTGGCAATTTCCGGAAAGCCAGCTGTAAACTTCTCTGACAAAATAATTGAAATAAACGACCACTCATCAATCTTATCGGGCGTTGATAGCTGCCCCAAAATATTGTTTACGATCGGTTCAATCAGATTTCTTGCGACATGTTCACCATCGCCAACATCTGCATCTACCTCACCTGACATCCACAACTTCATCACAAACTCCTAATAATCACTTTTATTCAAGCGAGGGCGAGCCCCGGCATTGTTATTTTTGTACTCAAGAATCTTACGATGCTGCCAACAATGCATCTCTCTTTTGGATCCCGCAACCTCCGGGCGCATAACTGCATTTTCACTGTCTAAATAATTCTTTGTATATCGAGCTTTGCCTAGAGTTGTTTCACCATACTTTAGGATTTCATTTGTTTTTTGTCTCGAAGAGTATAACCAATGGCTGGCACCTTACTAGCTAGGCTATTACCATGTTCTGTTGTACATGGATCGTCATCGCAAGGGCATGTCTTTTTAGGGGCTTTACCATTGTCAAAAGTCCCATTAGGCTTACGTGCTTGCCCTTTCCAAAGCCCCAACGCATCAACCCACTCCACCGGATTAGGCGCATACGCATACAGGTTCAACCCACCCGCATAGCTGATCGGGTCCTTACTGACAAACCGTCCGGCCTGTGGATCATAGTACCTATACCGATTGTAGTGCAGCCCTGTTTCGTGATCGTGGTACTGGCCCTGAAAACGAATCGGATTCTTTAGCCCTTGGCGTTGTGCCCATTCCGAGCGTTGCTCTTTGACTTCACCCCACGCTTTGTACTGCGCGCTCCAGGCGATTTGGCCGGTGTGGTCGGTCAGTTCTTGTGGTGTGCCGAGGTGATCACACTGGTACCACGCCAATACGTCTATCGGCAGCGCTTGCGGGGTGTGTGTCCACAGCGGGTCTTGGTCGATGTCGTAGGCACCGGTGTAACTCGGCTGGGCCACGGGGACGAAGCTGCCGGGTTCGTAGAGGTAGTGAACGGTTTTGCCACTGGCGCCATCGGCCTGCGCGGGGCTGCTTTCCCAGGCGAGGGTGTCGCCGTCCCAGCCGAATAAGGTGAAGCCGCACCCCAGTTCGCGTTGTTTGCGGGCCTGTTCGTTTCGGTTCCACTGCGAGCCCGCT
>NZ_JAAQWX010000032.1:0-1816 GCF_012985745.1 Pseudomonas sp. WS 5078
CCCCCCAACTGGATCGGTGTGCTGCAAAAAATGCCCGCCGCATTGATCACGAGATGATGACCGCCTGCCATCAACGTCAGGTTCGCGCCTGCATCCAACGTCACCAGGGCCCCGGCCTTGAGGTGGACTTCCTGCCCGGCCTGCGCCAGGACGCGGTGCCCGGCAAAGGTATGAACGCTGCTCGCGACCTGCTGGTGGTCGCTGCCCTTGATCTGCACGTTGCGGTCCGCGCTGATGGTGCGATGTTCGTCAGCCTCCAGCACGCTGATGCTGTTGCCGCTCACGATTTCTTCGCGCTGGCCGTCTACCTGCAAGCGGCAGTCATGCTTGATGTGTTGTTCGAGGTCACGCTGCGCATGCAGGTAAATCAGCTCTTGGTCTTTGCGGTCTTCGATGCGCAACTCGTTGTAACCGTTGCCGCCGGGGGTACTGCGGCTGCGAAACACGCTTTGGGTCTTGTTGGCCGGCAAATCCAGCGGCAACGGGTTAAGGCTGTTGGCCAGGCACCCGGAAATGATCGGGCAGTCCGGGTCGCCATTGACGAAGTCCACCAGCACTTCCATGCCGACGCGCGGGACGGTAACGCTGCCATAGCGCTCCCCCGCCCAGCTCGACGAAACCCGCAGCCAGCAACTGCTGCGCGCATCGGTGTCAGGGCTGCGGTCCCAATGAAACTTGACCCGCACCCGGCCATACGCGTCGCAATGGATCTCTTCACCCGCCGGGCCCGTGACGCGGGCGGTCTGGCTGCCGTAAATGCGCGGCTTTTCGTACACCCTCGGGGCACGAAAGCTGGCGATCTCCGGCGTTCCCTCAAAGGTGTTGCGATAACCCTGAAACCCTTCACCGGCGGCTGACGCGACTTCTTCCAGCACTTGAGGCTGGTGCCCTTCGTGCCGCACGCGGGTCAGCAGCCACTGCCCATTGTGGGCGGCGGTCGGGTGCTCACTGAGGGTCAGAAAATGGCCACTGAGTAACGCGGGCTGATCGCTCTTGCCGCTGACCACGCAGTGTCGGGATTGATGGCGTTCCAGTGCGCGCAGGCTGTGGCGCTTGCCTTCTTGCTCACGGGTGAAGTGGCCGGGGTAGGAGTAGCGTTCAAGCGGGCGCATCCTGGAGGGCGAATGGCTAGCTGCCTCGAGGGTGCGTCCGGCTTTTTCGAAATCGTAATCGCGGGTAAACGTGCTGTTGGTGCACGCGTGCAGGCTCATCTGAAAGTCATTGACCGCAGGGCCTTGCGCAACCATGCCGCTCCCCGGCACGTAGGGCGTCGGCGCTTTGAGTGGGGTAAACGCCTGCTGCTTGTCACCGAATACCAGCACATGGCTGTCAGACGCATGTTTGAAGTAATAGTGAAAACCTTCTTCAAAACACAGGCGCTGGATGAAGTGCAGGTCCGACTCGCCGTATTGCACGCAATAGTCGCGAGCCGGGTAATCCGAGAACCCGGCAAACACGTAGGCATCGTTGAAAATGCCGTGCTCCTTGAGCACTTGCCCGATGATCTGCTGCACGGTCAGGCGCTGGAAAATCCGGTGGTTGGTGCGATGTGCGAGGTAAGCCAGCCTGGGGACCAGCGTCAGGCTGTAATGCGTGAGGCGTTTTCCGGTGCTGGCGCGGGTAATGCGCTCAATCTGCCCGTGAATGCCGTGGCGGGATGAAAACGAGAGCCAGGCTGGCTGGTGCAGGAGGGCGTCAAGGTCAAGACTGGCCCGCTCACTGACCAGTTCAATGTCGAATGAAAACGGCTCGCTGATGGCCTCTTCACCTTTGAAGGCCAGCACCGAGAAGGGCTGGTCGTTGCCCATGAGGGTGA
>NZ_JAAQWX010000033.1:0-1603 GCF_012985745.1 Pseudomonas sp. WS 5078
CCGTCACCGCGAAGGTGAAATCCGCGCCGCCCGTGGCACCCGTCTTACGGCCAAAAGCTGGATGACCGAAGCCCCGTTGCGGATGTTGATGAACAACCTTGACCCGCAAGTGGCCGAGAACCCGACCGAGCTGGTGGTGTATGGCGGCATTGGCCGGGCAGCACGTAACTGGGCCTGCTACGACAAAATTGTTGAAAGCCTGACGAACCTGAATGATGACGAAACCTTGCTGGTGCAATCCGGCAAGCCGGTCGGTGTGTTCAAAACCCACAGCAATGCGCCGCGCGTCCTGATCGCCAACTCCAACCTGGTGCCGCACTGGGCGACGTGGGAGCACTTCAACGAACTCGATGCCAAAGGGTTGGCCATGTATGGCCAGATGACAGCTGGTAGCTGGATCTACATTGGCAGTCAGGGGATTGTGCAAGGCACGTACGAAACCTTCGTCGAAGCCGGTCGCCAGCATTACAACGGCAGCCTCAAGGGCAAGTGGGTCCTGACGGCCGGTCTGGGCGGCATGGGCGGTGCGCAACCATTGGCCGCGACGCTGGCGGGCGCGTGCTCGCTGAACATCGAATGCCAGCAAAGCCGTATCGATTTCCGCCTGGCCACCCGTTACGTCGACGAACAAGCCACCGATCTGGATGACGCGCTGGCGCGTATTGCCCGCTACACCGCTGAAGGCAAGGCCATTTCCATTGCGTTGTGCGGGAATGCGGCTCAATTGCTGCCAGAAATGGTTCGCCGTGGCGTGCGCCCGGACATGGTCACCGACCAGACCAGCGCCCATGACCCGCTCAACGGCTACCTGCCCAAAGGCTGGACCTGGGAGCAATACCGCGACCGTGCCGTGACGGATCCGGCGAGCGTGGTGAAAGCCGCCAAGGCGTCGATGGGCGAACACGTCGAAGCCATGCTCGCCTTTCAGAAACAAGGCATTCCGACCTTCGACTACGGCAACAACATCCGTCAGATGGCCAAAGAAGTCGGTGTCGAAAACGCCTTCGACTTCCCCGGTTTTGTACCGGCCTACATCCGCCCACTGTTTTGCCGTGGCGTAGGCCCTTTCCGTTGGGTCGCACTGTCGGGCGAAGCCGATGACATCTACAAGACCGATGCCAAGGTCAAAGAGCTGATTGCCGACGACGCGCACCTGCATAACTGGCTGGACATGGCCCGCGAGCGCATCAGCTTCCAGGGGTTGCCGGCGCGTATCTGTTGGGTTGGCTTGGGCCAGCGTGCGAAGTTGGGCCTGGCGTTCAACGAAATGGTGCGCAGCGGCGAGCTGAAAGCGCCGATCGTGATTGGTCGCGATCACCTGGACTCCGGCTCCGTGGCCAGCCCGAACCGCGAGACCGAAGCCATGCAGGACGGTTCGGACGCGGTGTCCGACTGGCCGCTGCTCAACGCCTTGCTCAACACCGCCAGCGGCGCGACCTGGGTTTCGCTGCACCACGGCGGCGGCGTCGGCATGGGCTTCTCGCAGCATTCGGGCATGGTGATCGTGTGTGATGGCACCGACGAAGCGGCCGAACGCATTGCCCGCGTGCTGCACAACGACCCGGCCACCGGGGTGATGCGCCACGCCGACGCGGGGTACGAC
>NZ_JAAQWX010000034.1:0-1582 GCF_012985745.1 Pseudomonas sp. WS 5078
TGGAAGATCGGCGCTTCTTCGTCCTTGTTGATCGCAACGATCACTTTGGAGTCTTTCATGCCCGCCAGGTGCTGGATCGCGCCGGAAATACCGACCGCGATGTACAGCTGTGGCGCAACGATCTTACCCGTCTGACCGACCTGCATGTCATTGGGTACAAAACCGGCATCAACTGCGGCACGGGACGCACCGACGGCAGCGCCCAGCTTGTCGGCCAGCGCGTACAGGTGCTTGAAGTTGTCGCCGTTCTGCATGCCACGACCGCCGGATACAACGATTTTGGCTGCCGTCAGTTCAGGACGGTCCGACTTGGCCAACTCTTCGTTCACGAACGAAGACGTGCCTGCATCATGAACGGCCGCTACGGCTTCAACCGCTGCAGACCCGCCTTGCGCAGCCACCGGGTCAAAACCGGTGGCACGCACGGTGATCACTTTGACCGGCGCTGTCGATTGCACAGTGGCAATGGCGTTACCGGCATAGATCGGACGCTTGAAGGTGTCAGCGCTTTCAACCGAGATGATCTCGGAGATCTGGTCAACGTCCAACTGAGCAGCGACACGCGGCAGGATGTTTTTGCCGTTGGAGGTCGCAGCAGCCAGGATGTGGCTGTAACCCTTGCCCAACTCTGCTACCAGCGGAGCCACGTTTTCCGGCAACTGGTGCGCGTACGCTGCGTTGTCGGCAGCCAGCACGCTGGCCACGCCCGAAATCTGCGCGGCGGCTTCAGCGATGGCGCCAATGCCCTGACCTGCAACCAGAACGTGAATGTCACCGCCGATTTTGGCAGCGGCGGCTACGGTGTTCAGCGTGGCCGGGGCCAGGGCTTTACCGTCGTGTTCTGCGATTACCAAGATAGTCATGTTTAGATTACCTTCGCTTCGTTTTTCAGTTTCTCGACCAGTTCAGCCACCGACTTGACCTTGATGCCTGCGCTGCGAGCCGCAGGCGCTTCGACTTTCAGGGTCTTGTTGGTCGATGCCGTGGAAACGCCCAATGCATCAGGCGTCAGCACTTCAAGCGGCTTTTTCTTGGCTTTCATGATGTTTGGCAGGGACGCATAGCGCGGCTCGTTCAAACGCAGGTCGGTGGTGACGATGGCCGGCAGACTCAGGGACACCGTTTGCGCGCCGCCGTCGATTTCACGGGTCACGGCAACCTTGTCACCCGCCACTTCAACCTTGGACGCGAACGTACCCTGACCGAAACCGGTCAGCGCGGCCAGCATCTGGCCCGTCTGGTTGTTGTCGCTGTCGATGGCCTGTTTACCCAGGATCACCAGTTGCGGCTGCTCCTTGTCCACCACGGCCTTGAGCAGCTTGGCCACGGCCAGCGAGGTCAGGTCTTCGGCGGATTCGACGAGGATGGCACGATCCGCACCCAGTGCCAGCGCGGTACGCAGCTGTTCCTGAGCCGTGGTCGGGCCGATGGAGACGACGACGATCTCGGTTGCCACGCCTTTCTCTTTCAGGCGCACGGCTTCTTCCACTGCGATTTCGCAGAAGGGGTTCATCGACATCTTGACGTTGGCGAGGTCAACGCCGGAGTTGTCCGCTTTGACGCGAACTTTAACGTTGTAATC
>NZ_JAAQWX010000035.1:0-1528 GCF_012985745.1 Pseudomonas sp. WS 5078
AGGGATTAAGGCAATGACCCGATTTCTGCTGTTACTGGCAATGGTACTCAGCGTCACGAGCTGTACCAGTGTGGATGTTGCCCGGTATGCGGATCAGCAACCGGCGTTGAATCTGGAGCATTTTTTCAGCCAGCCCGTCAAAGCCTGGGGGATGTTTCAGAAGCGCAACGGTGAGGTGGCCAAGCGTTTCGAGGTCAACATCGTCAGCCGTCGCGAAGGCAACAACCTGATTCTCGACGAGCGCTTCCTCTATAGCGACGGCACCCGCCAGCGTCGCGTCTGGACCCTCACGCCAGAGGGCCAGGGACGCTGGAGCGGCCGCGCGGAGGATGTGGTCGGTATCGCCAGGGGCCACGTCGTCGGAAACACGTTGCACTGGCGATACAACCTGAACCTGCCAGTCGATGATTCGACCTACGAAATGAGCATGGACGACTGGATGTACTTGATGGACGAAGACACATTGATCAACCGCACCCGTATGTCCAAGTTCGGGGTTGAGGTCGGTCAGGTGACGATATTCTTCCGCCGCCAGGGCGCCGGGGTGAGCCAATGAACCACCTCCTGACCATGACCTCCCTCGACGACGGGTATCGCGCGCTGGTGATCGGTGCCAGCGGCGCCCTCGGCACAGCGTTTTGCGAACACCTGAGGCAGGATCCGCGCTGCGCCGGGGTTCGTGCGCTAGGGCGCCATACCGTTCCCGAGCTGGACCTTGAACGACCGGAAACGATTGCCAGCGCCGCCACCGAACTGGCCGCAGAAGCGCCGTATCAACTGATCGTACACGCGGCCGGCCTGCTCCATCGCGACGGGATCAAACCGGAAAAAAGCATCAGCGCCATCGAGCCGGAGGCGCTGCAGGCTGTGTTTCAAGTGAACACGCTGGGGCCGGCCATCGTGTTGCGCTACTTTTTACCGCTGCTCGCACCGCGTGGAGCGATGGCGATGCTATCGGCAAAGGTCGGCAGCATTGGCGACAACCGTTTGGGCGGCTGGTATGCCTACCGGGCTTCCAAAGCCGCACTGAACATGCTGATCAAGACTGCCGCCATCGAACTGGCCCGCACCCACCCGTACAGCCGGTTGCTAACCCTGCATCCAGGCACGGTTGTGTCGGGGCTGTCGCACCCTTTTCGCGTAGCCGACAGCGCACGCCCCGCAGGCGTTGCCGCGGCCCAATTACTGACCTTGATTGACCAGTTGACACCGGCCGACAGCGGCCATTTCTTTGCTTACGATGGAGAACGCCTGCCCTGGTAGGCAAGGAGTGAAGCATGAACCTGCAAACCCTAACCGAACATGCGGCCAACAGTGAAATACGCGAGCTGGAGCTGCTGTCACTCGAAGGCGGTGTTTATTTGGCACGGATCCGCCTCGATCACGGGCAATTCACCCTGCTTGACGAGGCGGCCAAGCCGATGCACCTGCGTTCGATGACCCACCTGCGTGATTTGCTGCAGACCGTGCCGGCATTTCCTTGTGTGCTGGTGCAGCAATGCGTGCATGACGAAATGTGTGGCCGGGA
>NZ_JAAQWX010000036.1:0-1176 GCF_012985745.1 Pseudomonas sp. WS 5078
GCTAGTGTGCTGTCTCAGAAATAATATCCCTCATGCCTGCGACGCCATTGCCTCGCGGGCTTGTTGTATTTTGTTCAATATGTCTTCTCCTTTGGCGTTCCAAACGTAACGAGTGGGCTGCGCATTTCGCAGTGCCAGGAACGTGGTAATCGAACTCTCCAGCTCGCGAACAGTACTGAAGCTACCCTCGCGCAGGTACACCGTGATGTCGCGAAAGAAGCGCTCAACCATGTTCATCCACGAACTTGAGGTTCGCGTGAAATGCATGTGGAAGCGTTTGTGCTTCTCAAGCCAGGCCTTCACTGTCGGGTGTTTGTGCGTGGCGTAGTTGTCCACGATCAGGTGCAGTTGAAGATGTTTGGGCGTTTCTCGATTGATCTTCTTGAGAAATTCCAGCCACTCCTGATGCCGGTGTTGGCGCTCGATGCAACTGATCAAGTGCCCCTGAAGATAGTCCAGCGCAGTGAACAAGGTGACCGTGCCATGGCGAACATAATCGTGCGATTGAGTTCGGATATGACCGATGCCAAGAGGGAGTCCGGGCTGGGTGCGCTCAAGGGCCTGAACCTGGCTTTTCTCATCGCAGCAGAGCACTAACGCCTTGTCTGGCGGGTCGAGGTACAGCCCGATCACATCCCAAAATTTCTCTTCAAAGTGCGGATTATTGGAGAGTTTGAAGGTGCGCGTCAGATGCGGCTTGATGTCGTTGGCCGCCCAGATTCGCTGGACGCTGGCCGGCGAAATCCCCGCGACGCTAGCCATGCTTCGGCAACTCCAGCGAGGTTGCCCAATGCGCGGTTGAACCACCTGTTCAAGTACTCGACTCAGTGCCTCCGGTGGCAAGGATGAAGGACGCCCCCGTCCAGGTTTATCAATCAGGCCCTCTAATCGCAGCTCTTGAAACCGCTGGCACCAGCGGGTGACTGAGCGCAGTGAAAAGCCAATCAGACGGGCTATGTCTACCCGTGAGTGGCCTTGAACCGCCAACAGAATTACCCGGGCACGACGGCCATCACGCTGACTGATAGTGGCAGACCTAATGCGGCGACTGAGCTCGCTGTGCTCTTCTGACGTGAGGGTAATGTTCTGCGAGTTCATCTGCTCGCCTCCGGCCTGTTGTTGACGGGGAAAGCATAGCCAATTTTCGGAGACTTTATTTTAGAGACAGTACACTAG
>NZ_JAAQWX010000037.1:0-1159 GCF_012985745.1 Pseudomonas sp. WS 5078
TGCAGTGGTCTAATTTCCCCGGACACCTCGATAGGTGGAGAATGCATCTATCGAGGAGTTTTTCATGACTGGCAAACGCAGGACATTCGACGACAGCTTCAAGCTGCAGGTCGTAAAGATGATCAAGGACCAGGGACTGGCCGTTCCGCAGGTCTGCCGTGACCTGAATATTGGTGAGACCGCTGTCCGGCGCTGGGTTCAACAGTATGAGGCGGAGCACTTGGGACAGGCTGGGATCGGTAAGCCGCTAACATCCGAGCAGCAGCGCATCCGGCAGTTGGAGCAGGAAAATCGCCAGCTCAAGATGGATAACGATGTATTAAAAAAAGCCACCGCCTTCTTTGCCCGCGAGCTGAAGTAGCGTATCGCTTGGTTCGGCAACTGCAACAGAAGGCTTATTCGGTGGCGCATGTCTGTCGGCTGCTGGGCATCAGTCGATCCGGGTTCTACGAAGCCAACAAGCGTGCTGAAGCGCGAGCTTCAATTTGTCCTGTGGCTCTGCAACTCAAGGCATCGTTTGCCGCGAGTGGCGGCTGTTATGGCAGTCGCCCGTTGCGTAAAGCGTTACGCGCCAAGGGCATGGAAATAGGCCTTTATAAAATTCGTCGCTTGATGCGCGCTAATGGCCTGCGTTCGGCCTGGAAGCGTAAGTTTGTGCACACAACCGATAGCAAGCATGACCTGCCGATTGCTGAAAATGTATTGAATCGCCAATTTGAACCCGAGGCGGCGAACAAAGCCTGGGTGGCAGACATTACCTATATCCGGACTCGTAGCGGTTGGTTGTACCTGGCCGTGGTGCTGGACTTGTTCTCACGCAAGATAGTGGGCTGGTCCATGGCCCCGAACATGCCGGCTGAACTGGTGTGCAGTGCAATGCAGTTGGCGGTTGCTCAGCGTCAACCGCCACCTGGGCTGATCGCCCACTCGGATCGCGGCAGCCAATACGCCAGCGCGAGCTACAGATCGTTGCTGGCAAGAAATGCCATGCGGCAAAGCATGAGCCGCAAAGGTAACTGCTGGGACAATTCAGTGATGGAACGCTTTTTCCTGAGTTTGAAAATGGAGCGGGTATGGCGGCGCGATTACGCCAACCACGCCGAAGCGATACGCGACATCACTGAATACATCGTTGGGTTTTACAACAACGAGAGGCTGC